>JBCBSU010000003.1 GCA_039818985.1 Pseudomonadota bacterium
AACGGACCCTGTTAGGCAGTGAAGTGGTGCTGGGGCTATTGCGGCTTAAGGTGGTGAAGCGGACAACGCGGCTCGTGAATGCGGCTCTGCCCGACCCATCGCGAGGCGCGGTTGACCATGATGGGAAACGAGGCCACGTCAGCGGCTAATTGACCTTTGGCCTCCGAAGGCGGAGGCCAGAGGTTCGAATCCTCTCGGGTGCGCCATTCCGGTTTGACCCCCGCAGATTTCCGCTAACGCCTTGAACGGCATAGCTATTTCTGGTGTTCGAAGCCCCTCTGCACGGCCGTAGTGCGGACGCTTGGCAAAAGCCAATCTGAGCACCGTTCTCTTCATCTCCAAGCCGCCATTCCTCCATATTTTCCAAGGGTTTGCCAGAAACGTCATGGCGTGTTCGAACATCTCCTCGAAGGTCCGTTGCGGTTGGCCGCTGTTGGCCAGCCATTCTTCCGCCCGAACCTTCTCCGCTTCGAGTGTGGCGATGCGGGTTTCATAAGCGGCGATGACCTTGGCGTTCGACGCCTCGACGATGCGCGAGACCAGCTTGTCGACCTCATTGTCGATGGCCTTGATTTGATCGCGTAGGGTTTGACGCATCGCTTGCTGCTGCGCGGCCCGGTGGCCCCAAGCGTCCGTGAACATGGCGCGCGCCATGCGGAACAGGCTTGCGGTCGGTTGAAGTCTGCGCAGCGTATCCTC
>JBCBSU010000004.1 GCA_039818985.1 Pseudomonadota bacterium
CAAAGAACAAGAGCGCAAACGGAAGAGAGCCCGAAAGCCACAGCGACAGCGGGCTCTCTTCCGTTTGCGCTCTTGTTCTTTGCGATCTGCTCGCTGGTGGCTTGGCTTGTCCTGCGCAAGGTGCTGGGGGTCCGTCAGGGCCAGGTGAAGATCTGGGATCGCGATATCAACGAGGATTGAGGGGGCGCTGCCCCCGGTGCCCGTTCCGGGCCCCTCCCCCGGAGTATGTGCGCCAAGATGAAGGCGCGGTCTTTCATCTTGGCCAAAATACTCCGGGGGCCGCGCCACGCGCGGCGGGGCAGCGCCCCTCCTAGCTCAGCCGGCTGACGACGACGGTCACTACGGGCTTTTTGCCGATCTCCGACTGCGCCACCTGCCGCACGATCTTCTTCAACTCGCTTTCCAGCTTGTCGTCATTGGCAAGCGTCCGGTCATCGGCGCGGAACAGGAACTGGCCCAGATCGGCCTCCAGCACTTCGGCCAGCGGCGCGTTCGAGGAACCGGTCTCGGGCAGGCCGCTCAGCTCGCACCAGGGCTCGCCCAGCGGCTCGCCGCTCTCTTCCACGATCACGCTCACCA
>JBCBSU010000005.1 GCA_039818985.1 Pseudomonadota bacterium
TTCACAAGTCATTGGGGCCACCAGCAAGAAAAGGAAACAGCCGGACACAGCCAGCTACCCTCGGCCAGTCAGCACCTTCTTCCCAACAGAAATATCAGACATCATGAGGTCTTCATACCACTTGCAGCAGCAGCAGCACCAGCAGCAGAGCTCCATTCGCAACCCCTGCACCACTTGCTGTTTCTGCACTCCTCCCACCTTCGGCATCCAGAGTTCCCTGTGGCGAAGCAACCTCCACTGCATCCTGGTCGAAGGATTTAAATTTCCGGACGACATCCAAGAGAACATCATGAGAGCCATGAGGCAGACGATGGAGGAAGCCAGGAAAGACTTCATCCGCAGACAGGCCCTAGAACTCCAGCAGCAGCAGCACCAGCAGCACCAGCAGCAGCAGCAGCAGCCAACTGAGCCAAGTCAGCCAAGTCAGCCAAGTCAGCCAAGTCAGCCAAGTCAGCCGTACAGCCAGCAGTCCCAGCCACAGCAGTACATGAGCCAGCGTCCCTACCTTCCTCCAACCTTCGCCCAGCCAGCATACGT
>JBCBSU010000006.1 GCA_039818985.1 Pseudomonadota bacterium
TTGACGACGTCTGCGTCGCCAACTTTCACACCGTCTGTTGCGTCGACGGCGACCGTCGCGCCATTGACCGTTTCAACGTCGAGCGTTTTGCCGGCGAGGTCTTTGGATTTCACTTTGCCAGCGACGACATGATAGGTGAGAATGCCGGCGAGTTGATCTTTGTTCTCGGGCTTAAGAAGGTTTTCAACCGTGCCTTCCGGCAGCGCTGCGAACGCTTCGTCCGTCGGCGCGAAAACGGTGAACGGACCTTCGCCGCGTAAGGTGGCCTCAAGGCCTGCCGCTTGGACAGCTGCGACAAGCGTGTTGAAGGAGCCGGCCGCGACGGCGGTGTCGACGATGTCGGCTTTTTCCATCGCCGCATCTTTCTTCTCATGATGGCCGGCGTAAGCCGCCCCGGTCAGCATCGTCAAAGCAGCGCCGGCGGCGAGAATGGACTTCAAAGACATATGGGTAATCTCCGCATGTTGTATATGTCAGCGGTTACGCCGCACATGCGCCGTTGGTTCGGAAA